>NZ_CM182089.1:0-22500 GCF_059428085.1 Aestuariibaculum scopimerae | reverse complement strand
TTCTATATTCTTAACGGGTAAGGCAGGTACAGGAAAAACCACTTTTTTACATAAGCTAAAATTAAAATCATTAAAGCGTATAGTAGTTGTAGCACCAACAGGTGTTGCGGCCATTAATGCTAAAGGGGTAACAATACACTCATTTTTTCAATTACCTTTTGGTCCCATTTTGCCTGAAACGGATTTAAACAGCTCTTCAGGATTTAACAGGAAATTTAGTAAGACCAAAATCAATATTATAAAGTCTATGGACTTATTGATTATTGATGAAATAAGTATGGTTAGAGCCGATTTATTGGATGCCATCGATAGAACTTTGCGTCGTTTTAGGAATAGAAATCAAGTTTTTGGAGGGGTACAAGTTTTAATGATAGGCGATTTACAGCAGTTATCACCTGTTATTAGAGAAGACGAGTGGGAGCTCCTTAGGCGTACTTATAAGAACGGTTTCTTTTTTAGTAGCCATGCATTTCAAGAAAGTCAAGCTTTAACCATTCAGTTAAGACATATTTACAGGCAGGAGAATCCACAATTTATTCAAATCTTGAATGAGATTCGTAATAATACGTTAAGTGAAGCTTCAGCAAACGCATTAAACAAGCGATATATTCCCGATTTCAAGCCAGAGGCTAATGCAGGCTATATTTCATTAACAACCCACAATGCACGTGCCGAATCAAATAATAAGGCAGAGTTAAATAAGCTAAATACTGAAACACATACTTACAGGGCCAGTGTAGAGGGGAAATTTCCAGAATATGCCTATCCAAATAGTGAGGTTTTGGAATTAAAAGTAGGGGCCCAGGTCATGTTCATTAAAAATGATAGCAGTCCCGAAAAGCGCTATTTTAATGGTAAAATTGGTAAGGTTATTCATTTGGATCAAGATGAAGTGGTTGTACATTGTCCTGATGATGACTTTAGTATTATCACTACACCAGAAATATGGGAAAATATAAACTATAGTGTTGATGCCAAAACCAATGCCATTGTGGAGGATAAAGTAGGAGCTTTTACGCAAATACCACTACGCTTGGCTTGGTCTATTACCATACATAAAAGTCAGGGATTAACATTTGAAAGGGCAATTATAGATGCCCAAGGAGCTTTTGCACATGGGCAAACATATGTGGCCTTAAGTAGGTGTAAATCCTTAGAAGGATTGGTGTTAAAAAGTAAAATAGGTGCCCAACAAATAATAAATGATAACAATGTGGCATCCTTTAATAAGCATGCTGAAGATAATGTACCAGATGCTGCCATGTTACTGGATTCCCAAAGGGCATTTCAATTGGATATTATTTTGGAAGTTTTTGATTTTTTTGAGTTTCTATACCCTGTAAACAGACTCTTGGATATTTACTATAAAAACCGAAATAGTATTCAAGGCGATATGGAAACTTCTTTATTGACGATTAAAAACTGTATTACTGATTTTTTAAAAATAAAGACTGGATTTGAGGCGCAATTAAAAAAACTTTCCCAAAGTGATACTTTGCCTGAATTAAATGAAACCATACAAGAACGCTTTAAAAAAGCCATTCACTACTTTGGTGCAGAAACAGAAAAGAGTATTATAACATCATTAAAGTCTCTACAGTTTACAACAGATAATAAAGCTGTTGAGAATGACCTAGACAAGCATATTGAAACGATTGAGGGACTACTATCTACCAAGCAGTTATATTTTGAAGGTTTAAAAGAAGGATTTAATACAGGTACTTTTTTGGAATTGCGAACCAAGTCGGTTTTTCTTAGTAAGGAGAAACCTAAAAAGGTTAAAAAGCAAGTTTTAGATAGCACAAATAACATGGAGTTGTTTGAATTACTTAGAGGTTTAAGGAGTGACATTGCCCATGAAAATGACTTATTGCCTTACCAAGTATTCACACAAAAAGCACTGTATGGCATGTGCGAAGCCTTGCCCCAAACAACAAAGGAGCTTAAACAGGTTCATGATATGGGGAATGTACGGGTAAAAAGGTATGGTGAAGCGATTTTGGGTGTTATAAAAATGTATTGCGATAATCATAATGTTGATCTTTCCCAACGCGTGGATATTTATAGTAATAAAACGAAACCACCTAAAAAGAGTAAGATAGATACTAAAAAAGTATCCTTGGAAATGTTTAAAACAGGAAAGGCTATTGAAACTATTGCAGAGGAGCGGGGTTTTGTTACTGGAACTATTTTTTCACACTTGGTTAGTTTTATTGACTCTGGTGAAATTAAGGTTACTGATTTAATGCCTGAACAGCACTACAAGGAGCTTATGGAAATTATACCGAATATGTCTTTTGATAATTTAAGTGATTTAAAGCATCAATTGGATGAAAAGTATACTTATGAGGAGTTACGATTAGTTTTAAAGATAAAAATGGAACACTTCAATTAGAATGTTTAATCCATGTCTTTCTTACTCTATAGTAATTTAAAATATTCCGTAAGGATATTGAAAGAAAGAGACTAAGCTTTATAATTTTTAAGTTGAAATATTTTAATTATTTTAGTGTGCATGAATATAATCATCCAATCTACTTTAAAAACACTCGTTAAGTCTAAAGCGCTTTTAGAACATTTAACCGATGATATTTTGTGTAATGCTACTGTTTCGCCCTATTACTCAAGTATAGGCACCCATGTAAGGCATATTTTGGATTTTTATGATTGTATTTTTAACATGAACACCGAGCAACAAATAGATTTAACGGCTAGATCAAGAAACAGAAAAGTTGAAAGTAGGTGTTCAGAAGCTTTAACCTATTTGGAAGTGATAACCAAAAAACTTCAGATGATGGATAATGATATTGATAAAAGCGTTATTGTTTTTGATGATTTAGGCATGGGGAAGATTAAAATGACATATACTATGGGCGCTCTATTGTCACAAGCCAATAGCCATACCATACATCATTACGCCATTATTAATTATATACTTAATGGATTAAATATAAGCTTGCCAGATTCCGATTTTGGTTATAACCCTACTACCCCTAAGCAGACAACTGTAAGTTAGTCTTTTTTAAACATACTGGACATAATAACTTTGATACCCTTAAAAAGTAAAAACACGGCCATAGCACAAATTAGGCAAGCCACAATTAATAATGGGATATAAAGCGTGTTCTCTTTGTCTGAAAGTGCCATATGCATTAATATGGGTCCCATAAAAAGACTTAATAATGCAAATATGAGTGTTTTAATGCCTTTTACGAGTAGTTTTCTATCGGTTTTTTTAGTTTCCATTATTATAGTTTTTAATTGCTAAGCGTACATTTTTATAAGTACTTAAAAGGGTCTTAGCTTCAGCTTCTGAAATATTGAGTTCTGTCATTATCATTTTGGTGCCTCGATCTACCAACTTATTATTGCTTAGTTGCATATCGACCATTTTATTGCCTTTAATATGTCCTAATTGAATCATGGTAGTAGTAGTTATCATATTAAGGATAAGCTTTTGGGCAGTACCTGCTTTCATTCGGGAGCTTCCAGTTACAAATTCGGGCCCTACAATCACTTCAATTGGATATTGTGCTGTTTGTGATAGTGGACTGTTTTTATTACTGGTAATACAGCCTGTTACAATATTGTTTTCGTTGCATATTTTTAAGGCAGAAATAACGTAAGGAGTTGTGCCAGAAGCTGCAATGCCAATAACAACATCTTTATCTGTAATTTGATAAGCTTTTAAATCTTCCCAACCTTGTGTGGTAGAATCTTCTGCAAACTCCACCGCTTTTCTAATGGCAGAATCGCCTCCAGCAATCAATCCAATAACAAGATTGTGTGATACACCAAATGTTGGTGGACATTCAGATGCGTCCAAAATCCCTAAACGGCCACTAGTACCAGCACCTATATAAAATAAGCGCCCACCATGTTGTAATTTTTCCACGATAACTTGAACTAGTTTTTCTATGTGTGGAATTACTTTTTCTACTGCCAGAGGTACGGTTTTGTCTTCATTATTGATATTGCTCAATAATTGGGATACACTCATTTTCTCTAAGTGATCGTAGTTGGAATCTTGCTCGGTAGTCTTTGTAAAGCCCATGCACCAAAAATACACATTTTTTAGCTTGAACATATAATTTTTTCAATACTATAATACCTATAAAATCACTCAACTATATAGGTAAATGAAGCCACTTCTGAAGCTCTGAAATAGCCTAATGGATAGTTGTCGGGGTTGGTTTCATTAGTGCAATTACCCCTTACAGATGCAGGCTGTGTTTGAAAAGGATCGCCAGATTCATCATCAGTTTGCTCTAATAATTTAAACATATATTCGTAGTAGCGTTTTGAAATGCCATAGCTTCTAACAATAAGTTCATCCCCTGTAGAAAGATCTTCGTCAGCGTGAAAAGCAAAAATTTGATTTCCATCTGTAAACTCATCATTGTAAACTTCAAGGCTCAATGCTTTGGTTTTTGTATTTATAAATTCAAATAAATAAAAGTTCTCAATGTCCTTAGGATCTGTATAAAAAGCTTTAATTTCAGTGTCATCTCCTGAAAAACCACCATTATTTTTTTGAGCAATAGAGTCTATGGGTACTATGGGTAAGAGTGTTTCTGTTGCTGTATATACCTCCTCATTATACACAATTCTAAGGGTATAGGTAAAATTAACTCTTGGCACAAATGTAGGATGCCTATATATGCCGGTGGTCCCCTCTTCATTAAAGCGATATCTGGAGTTGTTTTGGTCCTGAATAATAACTCTGGCACCCGTTGCAGGCGGTATAATAGTATCAAAATAGGGAGCTGTGAGTGTAAGCTTAATAAATTGGTTGCTAGATGTTGAGTTTTTTTGCTTGTTTAAAGAGGCATCTATAACTAGCCTAGGCGTAGTAGGTGTGTTTAGGTTTATTTCTATAACATCTTCACAGGAGGAGAACAGCAATATGGTTATTAGAAAAAGTGATAAAGTTTTCATAAGCTTAAAACTTAAAATTATATGAAATAGACGGTACAATCCCAAATATTGATAAACGTGTTGCTTCATTTATAGAAGCTTCTCTGTTTTGTCTAAAAGAAATAGATGCTGCATTTTTTCGGTTGTACACATTGTAAATACCAAATACCCAATAGCTTTGCCAACCTTTTGTTTTATTTGGTTTTGGGGTATAGGTCGCAGATAGATCTAAGCGGTGATAGGTTGGTAATCTGTTTGAATTCCTGCTACTATAGTTAGGCACTATAATGCCGTTGTATTCATATTGGCCATTTGGGAAGGTGGTTGGTTGCCCAGTTTGAAATAGTGCATTGGCATTTAGCTTCCATTTATTGCTAAGGGTGTAATTTCCTGTAAATGATATGTCGTGTGTTTTATCATAGGGCGTTTTATACCATTCCCCATTGTTGATGCCCAGTTCGTTAAGACTTCTGCCTTTGGTTTGTTGCTCAGACCGTGATAGGGTATAAGCCAGCCAACCCTTAAAGTTGCCTTCATTTTTTCGCAGTAAGAACTCCATGCCATAAGCACGGGCACGGCCATTTAAAATAACCTGCTCAATGGCGTTATTGGCAATTAAGTTGGCACCATCAATATAATCAATGCGGTTTTTTACGATTTTATAAAAACTTTCAATCTCTAAGGAGTATATATTGTTCTTAAAATTTTTAAAATACCCTAATGCATATTGATGCAATAGCTGTGGTTTTACATATTTGCCACTAGGTGTCCAGACATCCAAAGGTGTTGGAGAGCTTGTATTTGATAATAAATGTAAGTACTGGCTCATTTTATTATAGCTGGCTTTTATGGAACTGTTGTCATTAATTTGATAAGCTAATGATAAGCGGGGTTCTAAATTAAAAAATTTACTTATTACATTATGGCGTTTATAGGTTAGGGTATCTACAGGTTCTGCTTTTTCATAAATTTGTAAGTTATCATTAAAAACAACAGCTTGATCATTTTCATACAGGTAGAGCTCATCTTGCCCAAGCCTTAGAAAAGAACTGGCCCGAACTCCATAGGACAAGGCTAGCTTATCTGTAATTTTATGCTCTGAATCAATGTAGGCCGCATTCTCTAAAGCGTATTTATCGGTAAGTTTAAAGGGGTTGATACCTGAGGTTTCTTTTGTTGGTTTTATTTCGCCAGGGTTGAATTTGTAATAAATGCTATTAACCCCAAACTGAAGCTTTACGGTATTGCTTAAGTAATATTTGAAGTCGTATTTTAAATTGAAATTTTGTATGCCAGATATCCAATCAAACTCCACAAAGTTAAGCTTTAGGTCATAGTAATAATCTGAGTATATAAGTGAGGCATTAGAGAATAGTTTATCTGAAAATAAATGGTTCCACCTAAAATTAAAAACGGCATTGCCATAAATGTTTTCAAAGGAATCTTGGATATTGAAAACATCACGACCAAAATAGCCAGAAAGGTAAATATTATTGTTGTTGTTTATTTTATAACTCAGTTTGGTATTTAAATCATAGAAATAGGCAATATTATCAATATCAAAAAGTGGCAAAAATAAATGGGCATAGCTTGACCTGCCACCAAAAAGAAAAGAACCTTTATCTTTTTTAAGTGGTCCTTCAGCAAGCAATCGACTGGATACAAGCCCAATACCACCATTCATATGAAATGTTTTACTATTGCCCTCTTTTTGGTAGATGTCTAAAACGGATGATACTCGTCCACCATACCTAGCTGGAATACCACCTTTGTACAATTTAAGATCTTTTATGGCATCTGGGTTAAAAACAGAAAAGAAACCAAATAAATGGGAGGAATTGTAAATTACGGCTTCGTCCAAAAGAATTAGGTTTTGATCTGCCGAGCCACCCCTTACATTAAAACCAGAAGCACTTTCGCCTGCCGTGGTAACACCTGGTAATAAGGCAATGGCTTTTATAATATCAGATTCTCCCAATACTACAGGAATTTCTTTTATGGTATTAGCAGTAAGCCTGTTAACACTCATTTGAGGCGTTTGTAGGTTGAGTTTCTCTACATTTCTGGTAATAACCACTTCATCTAAGTCTTCTACAGCATTTGTTAAGCTAAAGTTTTTAGTAATATTTTTGTTGAGAGCTATGGTTTCAACCCTATTGTTAAAACCCAGATAACTAATGGAGATACTATAGGTGCCTTTGGGTAAAGTTATGGAATAAAACCCATAAGCATTGGTTGTTGTTCCTGTGTTTAAGTCTGGAAATAGGATGCTTACACCAATTAGGGTTTCATTACTTTTTTCTTCGGTAATGGTACCACTTATGGTGTATTTTTCTTGTCCTATTGTTAGATTGGTGCTAAAACAGTATATAAAAAGAAAACATAATACTATGTTCTTCATCAAAATCTTTTTTTATAAAAATATAAAAAACATATTGAAGACGAACTAACTGTTGTATTAATATTGTGATGATGTTAAGCTTAAAGAACAACTTGTTCTTAACTTATAAGTAAGTTGATGACAACCTATAAGTAAGTTGATGACAACCTATAAGTAAGTTGATGACAACCTATAAATAAGTTGTCCATAAGTTAAAGACAACTTGATTATAAGTTATAATCAAGTTGTTTTCAACTTAAAGTGTTTTTGGTTTATTGTAGTATGATATTGTTAAAGGTATTGCTTGGTCTCATAACCTCATTGATTAATGTTTCGTTGGGTTCGTAATAACCGCCTATATCTACAGGTTTTCCTTGTATATCTTCTAATTCCTTTATGATAACTGCTTCGTTTTCTGCTAATTGATTGGCAATTGGTGCAAACTCGGCCTTTAAACTTTCATCTTGGTTTTGGTTGGCAAGTTCTTGTGCCCAATACATGGCTAAATAAAAGTGACTGCCTCTATTATCCAACTCGCCTACATTTCTTGAAGGTCCTTTTTTATTTTCTAAAAGCCTTCCTGTAGCATCATCTAGGGTTTCTCCTAAAATCTTGGCTTTGGAATTATTGTTAACGTCGCTAAAGTGTTCTAATGAAACAGCCAGCGCCAAAAATTCTCCTAAGGAATCCCATCTTAGATGATTTTCCTCCAATAATTGTTGTACATGTTTAGGGGCTGATCCACCAGCACCAGTTTCAAATAATCCCCCACCATTCATTAACGGCACAATAGATAGCATTTTAGCACTGGTACCTACTTCCAATATAGGGAACAGGTCGGTTAAATAATCACGTAACACATTTCCTGATACAGAAATGGTATCCAGTCCAGCTTTAAGTCTTTCACAAGTAAATAATGTGGCCTCTATAGGGGATAGGATTCTTAGGTCCAATCCAGATGTATCGTGGTCTTTTAAGTATGTATTTACTTTTTCAATTAATTGGGCATCGTGAGCCCTGTTTTTATCTAACCAAAAAACAGCTGGTGTTTCTGAGGCTCTGGCTCTAGTTACGGCTAATTTTACCCAATCTTGGATGGGCGCGTCTTTAGTTTGGCACATTCTCCAGATATCTCCAGTTTCAACAGCATGCTCTATCAATATATTACCGTCAGCATCAATAACGGCCACGGTACCACTGGAAGTCATTTCAAATGTTTTGTCATGCGATCCGTATTCTTCTGCTTTTTGTGCCATTAAGCCAACATTTGGAACGGTTCCCATAGTAGCTGGGTCAAAAGCACCATTCCTTTTACAGAAATCTATAGTAGCAGCATATACACCTGCATAGCTACTATCAGGAATTACCGCTTTAGTATCTTGAAGCTTACCATCGGCATTCCACATTTGGCCAGATGTGCGGATCATGGCAGGCATGGAGGCATCGATAATAACATCGCTGGGGACGTGTAAATTAGTAATGCCCTTATCACTATTTACCATAGCTACAGCAGGGCCTGTTTTAAAGGCTTCATCAATATCTGCTTGAATTTCACGTTGTTTTGCTTCGGGTAATTCTTTAATTTTTTCTACCAGATTTCCAAAACCGTTATTAACATCAACACCTATAGACTCTAATGTTTCAGCATGTTTGCTAAATACATTTTTAAAAAAAGTCTTTACAGCGTAGCCAAATATGATAGGGTCGCTCACTTTCATCATGGTACCTTTCATATGTAGTGAAAACAATACGCCTTTGGCTTTTGCATCGGCTACTTGGGCTTCGAAAAAATTGACCAGAGCTGTTTTGCTCATCACGGTAGCATCAATAATCTCACCTTTTAACAATGCAAAACTATCCTTTAGAATTGTTACGTTCCCTTGGTTATCGGTGTGTACAATTTTTACATTGGTGGCTTCTGGTAAGGTTACTGACTTTTCGTTATGTGCAAAATCATTGGCTTCCATAGTTGCCACATGTGTTTTAGAATTGGGACTCCAGGCACCCATACTATGCGGATTGTTTTTAGCGTAGTTTTTTACAGCTTTAGGAGCACGTCTATCGGAGTTACCTTCACGAAGTACAGGGTTTACAGCACTTCCTTTAACTTTGTCGTAGCGTGTTTTTATCTCTTTTTCAACATCATTACTGGGTTCGTCCGGATAATTAGGTATACCAAAACCTTGCGTTTGTAATTCTTTTATGGCAGCTTTTAATTGTGGTATTGAAGCACTGATATTTGGAAGTTTTACAATATTGGCTTCGGGTTTTTTAGCCAATTCACCCAGTATTGCTAAATCGTCTGAAACACGTTGATCTTCATTTAGATAATCTGGAAAAACGGCTAGTATTCTTGCTGCTAAAGAAATATCTTTTGTTTCTATATTAATGCCAGATGACTTTACAAAAGCTTTAACGATAGGTAAGAAAGAACGTGTAGCTAAAGCTGGTGCTTCATCGGTTTTTGTATAAATAATTTTAGACATTACTTTGACTGTTTTTATTGTTTTTTTAGTTTAATAATTTGGAAAAATAATTGCTATTTTTTTGGAATTGCGAATATACAAAAATTGCATCTTAATAGGGTTTAAAAATTAGATGAAAAGTATTAAAAACACTAAGATTTGAAAGAATTGTAAAAAAGTTTGAAACTGGTAAGAATTTAGTAAAAAAATGAGTGGGATGCTAAAAATACAAAAGCCATATCACTGCAGAATTGAATCTGCTCTGACATGGCTTTCTTTGAAATAACATAACGTGACCTAATTAGTATTGCTACTAAATCAGTTTAAATTTTCATCTAAACCTTTTCAATTCAAGTGCTGTTATTTCAAGGAAACATTTTGTGATGTAATTTTCAAAATGTATTGACGTATTACCAAAATGTTTCTGTTAATTGTTTTTCTTGATGCATTAGCTCACCGTTCGCTTTCGCGTTAAGCTTGCTATTAGCATTGCCTTTTAACAACACCATACTCTTTCGATTATGTTGTCTTTAATGGCTTTCAATTATACTAGTTGCTCCCTGCTTTCGCATGGAGTACTTTTTATAATATCTTGGTTTCTTGCTCACAAACGCTTACACGTTGCACAAAAAAACCTCAAAAAACAATTTAATAAAGAACGTTACCTTATTTAGTATATAATATAAATTCATTGTTGAGATGAAACCAACCGAGGTTGTTATTATTACTTCGACTAAAGTAACACCTAAATTTGAATTTGCAAATTTTTTAAGGAGTTTAATATTAACCTTTTATAAACCGAAGTTATTAACAATGGTTAATAAAAAAAGCCTTGAATTATTTTCAAGGCTTTTTTTTGCTTTTAGTGAAAGAAGATAATTAGTGTCTACTTTCTTTAATTCTTGCTTTTTTACCTGTAAGTCCTCTAAAATAGTAAATTCTTGCTCTACGCACTTTACCACGTTTGTTGACTTCAATTTTTTGTAATGCTGGTAAATTTATAGGGAAAATACGTTCTACCCCTATGGTACCAGACATTTTTCTGATAGTGAAAGTTTCTGATGCTCCAGTACCTCTTCTTTGTATTACAACGCCTCTAAAAAACTGAGTACGTGTTTTATTACCTTCTTTAATTTCGTAATAAACTGTAATGGTGTCTCCAGCTCCAAAATCTGGAAAGTCTTTCTTTTCTATAAATTCGTCTTGAACAAATTTTACTAAAGATTCCATGTCTTTAAATTTAAAATGGTTGATCCGGAACAACATTCACGATTCTCGCCAGAGGTTAACCCGAAATTGGCTGCAAAGATAATTAAAAAGTTAAAAGATTAAAGTGAAAAGTGAAAAGTTTTTAAAATTTTAATCTTCCAATAAATCTGGTCGTCGTTCCTTGGTTCTTAAAAAAGCCTGTTCTTCGCGCCATTTTTCTATTTCTGGTAGATTCCCACTAAATAGTAGCTCAGGCACTTTCCATCCTTTGTACTCTCTAGGCTTTGTATATATGGGTGGCGCTAATAAGTTGTCTTGAAATGAATCGGTTAGGGCCGAGGTTTCGTTGCCCAATACTCCAGGTATTAAACGTATGATGGCATCACAAAGTACAGCAGCACCTAATTCACCGCCGGACAGCACATAATCGCCAATCGATATTTCTTGGGTTATAAAATGGTCACGTACCCTTTGATCAACACCTTTATAATGTCCGCACAGAATAATGATATTCTTTTTTAGAGATAGTTTATTGGCAAGTCCTTGTTTTAAAGTCTCTCCGTCTGGAGTCATATAGATTATCTCGTCATAATGCCGTTCTGCTTTTAACTTGGATATGCACTTATCAATAGGTTCTACCATCATAACCATACCAGCACCACCTCCAAACTGGGTATCGTCTACCGATTTATAGTTATCAGATGCATAGTCTCGTAGATTATGCAGGTGCACCTCTACCAACTGGGCTTCAATGGCACGCTTTAAAATAGAAGCTTCAAAAGGGCTTTTAAGCAATTCTGGCAAAACGGTAATGATATCTATGCGCATAGTCATTTTTTGTGTCCTGCAAAGATAATTGAATTAATATATTTTTGTTTGACTTGGGGCGCATAAAAAAACTGTAGCAAAACTACAGTTTTATAATTTTATTAATGCGCGCTATCTTATTTATGTTTATTGATTTCGTCTTGTAATTGACGTCGTACTTTTTGTTCCCGTTCTAAAGCTGTTTTACGGTGTTCATCAAATTCCTCTTCGATGTCTGCCAATGCTTTTTTTGCATTTCTAGTAATAACGTTACTATTTTTAAATTTATAGATAAATAAAATTAGCAGTGCCAGTAATGCAGCAATGATAAACCACATAAGCAGACTGTAATTGGACTTGCTCATTTGCATGCCAAAAAATGTCATGCTATCTTTTTCTTTATTGGTTTTGTCTAGTGTATTTTGGGTTTCTGAAAGCTTTAATTTTAAATCTGATATTTCCTTGGTTTGCGATTTTACAACAAGTTGTGTGTCGGCCAAATCCTTATGAACAGCATTTAATGTATCTATGGTGTGGGCTTTCAAGGCGTAGAGCCATACCTTTTTTATAACTTTATATTCTTGATAGTTATTTGAACGCCTAATAACAAATTCAAATTGGTTGTCTATGGTCCCACTATTTAGGGACAATTTATCATCATCTGTATCGGTTTGAGCAAAAGTTGTTAGTGTAAATAAGAAAGTTAAAAAGGCTACGTATTTAATACAATTCATTTTTAGAACAGGTTTTGGTTGTTTTGGTTTTACTAATGTATAAAATTATGTTTATTTAAAAGATTAAATTAACAAAAAGCCCCACAATTAGTGAGGCTAAATTATATACGTTATAAAAAATAATTTAGACGTTTATATGATTAATAATATGTATAACGTCTAACCTTAGCAATATATTTTGCAAGTCGGATAACTTGGTGGCTATATCCATACTCATTATCATACCATATATATATTACGGCATTTTTTCCATCAGGGCGAACAATGGTGGCTTTACTGTCATAAATTGCTGGTGCAGAACAGCCAACAATATCGCTAGAAACAAGCTCATCACTTAATTCATATTTTATTTGCTCAACAAGATTTCCTTCTAATGCATATTTTTTAATAATGGTATTGATACCTTCTACAGATGTTTTGTTCTTAAGTTCAACATTTAAGATGGCCAATGACCCATTGGGAACAGGAACCCTAATGGCATTTGAGGTGAGTTTCCCTTTTAAACTAGGAAGTGCTTTTGCTACAGCGTTACCGGCACCAGTTTCAGTAATAACCATATTTAAAGCAGCAGCACGTCCGCGTCGGTATTTTTTATGGAAATTATCAACCAAGTTTTGATCGTTTGTATAGGCATGTATAGTTTCTAGGTGTCCGCTTTTAATACCAAAAGAATCTTCAATGGCTTTTAGTACAGGGGTAATGGCATTGGTTGTACAGGATGCTGCTGAAAAAATATCTATAGTGTCTGGATTGTTTTCTAAATGATTAACTCCATAAACAACATTGGGCACCTCTTTTCCTGGAGCAGTTAGCAATACTTTATCTATACCCTTGCTTTTTAAGTGTTTGCTTAATGCAGCTTTATCTCTAAAGGCACCGGTGTTATCTATAACCAAAGCTTTGTTAATGTTATATTTTGTATAATCAATTTCTTCTGGGGTGTTGGCCGAGATCATATGGACGGTAGTACCATTAATATTTAAGGCCATATTTTTAAGATCTACAGATACTGTTCCAGAAAATTCACCGTGTACAGAGTCGTTGCGTAATAGCGCAGCTCTTTTTTCTAAAATTTGTTCATCAATAGCACCACGGGTTACAATGGCCCGCAAACGCAATTGTGAACCTTTGCCAGTACGGACCATAAGTTCCCTGGCAACCAAACGGCCAATTCTACCAAAGCCATAAAGCACAACATTTTTAGGTTGTATAGAAGCCGTTTTATTGGCATCTTTAAGTTTTGATGCAACAAATGATGTGGCGTTATTGTGCCTGTTGTCATCAGAATGGAATTCGTAGGTCAATTTTCCAATATCCAATTTGGCCATTGAAACATCAAGTGTTTTTATAGCTTGGGCAATTTCAACGGAGTCGAATATGGAAATGGGTTTTTGAACAAACTTAGCGGCATATTCATGCAGGTTAAGAATTTGGCTCACATTTTTATCAATTAATTGATTGCGAAAAAGTACCAATTCAATAGATTTGTCATACCATAAATCGTTTACAATTTTAATGAACTCTACAGTAGCTCTTCTACGATCGGCTTGAAAGGCTAATTCCTTTTCGTAATTTTTGTTAAAAGGCATTGCTAAATAGTTTAGTTTAATTTAAAATTTTTGGCAAAAGTATTATATTTCAAACGTTTTCGTAGCGTATTTTAACAAAAAAATAACCTCTTAAAATTTACTTCTAAGAGGTTTGTGTTTTTTTGAGCAATTAGTACTTATTATCTAAAATTATAGCGTTCTTTTTCTCCGTTGGAATTTATAAGCTCTATTCTTAAAGGTTCGTAAGACGCTTTATTTTTTATGGCTGCTTGGGCGTCATCTACCGAGTGTATTTTAGTGCCGTTAATAGATGTTATGATGGCACCCTCCCTGACGTCATTATTCTTCCAATAGTCTTCATATTCACCATTAAGTTCTATTATTTTTACACCATTGGGTGCATTCAGTCTTTTCAAATCTTCTTTCTTGGCATTTTTAACTCTACCAACCAAAGGGAGTTTGTAGGTTTCATTTCTGGATAAGGTCACAGGAATGGTTTTAATACCACCATTTCTAGATATTTTAAGTGTTACCACGTCATTAACACGTCTGGCTCCAATATGTCCGGTGAGGTCGGCGAACTTAGATACTTTAATATTATCAATTTCTTTAATGATATCACCTTTTTGGATACCAGCTTTATCTGCACCAGAGTCCTCAATAACTTCTGCGACATAAATACCCTCGGTATCATTAACGCCTAAACCCTCTGCAAAAGCACTGTTTAATGCGTTACCACTAATACCAAGAATACCATTTTGTACATTCCCGTATTCCATGATGTCTTCAATAACCCTACGGGCAATATTACTGGGTACTGCAAACGAATACCCAATATATGAACCTGTTTGCGACGAAATAGCGGTATTAATACCTATAAGTTCGCCCTTAGTGTTAACAAGTGCACCTCCCGAATTACCTGGGTTTACAGCGGCATCGGTTTGAATAAATGATTGTGTGTATTTCCCTGTAGGATCTAAATTTCTGGACTTAGCACTTATAATTCCAGCTGTAACCGTAGAAGTTAAATTAAAGGGGTTTCCAACGGCCAACACCCATTCGCCAATTTTAGCTTGATCGGAATCAGCAAAGGTAATGTAGGGAAGGTCTTCTTCTGGTTCTATTTTCAATAGGGCGATATCTGTTTTAGGGTCAGAACCAACAATTTCAGCATTATAAGTTTTGTTGTTGTTTAGTGTTACAGATAACTCATCAGAATTATTAATAACATGGTTATTCGTGATAATATATCCATCAGCATTGATAATAACTCCCGAGCCAGTACCTAGTTGAGCACGTTGTGAGCCACCTCTTCCAAAAAACAAATCTTCAAAAGTCATTTGTCCTTTACTAATGGAAACATTTTTAACGTGAACCACTGCATTTACGGCATTTTCAGCAGCTATTGTAAAGTTAGGTGCTTCATCTGTATTTGCTATGGTACTAAAGTTACTAGTTGGTAAGTACGACGGACTTGTAATAGTAGTGGCGGTTATGGCCTTTTTTTCAGGCTCTAAGAAAAGCTTATAAGCTCCTAATGTTATAAAACCACCTAATACCGAAACTAATACTAATGATAAAATCTTTTTCATAATTTCTGTTTTAATTAATATTTCAAATTTTTTGCTTAACCATACTTGAAGTAGTCATAAGAAATCAAGTTCTAAAAAATGTATGCTTTAAGCTTTAATTTTGTTTTAAGAACGATTAAAATTAAATATTTATTGAATTGACTATTCAACTTTAACGACTATTTAACAATCAAAAAAACGGTTTAATATTTATATATTTGTGCTTTGATTATGCAACAGACTTTTTATAAATATCAAGGAACAGGTAATGATTTTGTGATGATTGATAATCGTCAACAAACATTCGACAAAAATAATACCAAACAGGTAGCTTTTCTATGCGACCGACGATTTGGCATAGGGGCTGATGGTCTTATTTTGCTTGAAAACCATCCTACGTTGGATTTTAAAATGGTATACTACAATGCCGACGGCAATGAAAGCAGCATGTGTGGTAATGGTGGGCGTTGTTTGGTGGCATTTGCAAAAGATTTGGGTGTGATTCAAGATCAAGCCGTCTTTGAAGCTGTTGATGGGGTACATCATGCTACCATTAATAAAACAATAGTTAAGCTGCAAATGCAAGACGTGGATGTTGTGGAAAAGCACGCCCAGCATGTTTTTTTGGATACTGGGTCGCCACATCATGTGCAATTTGAAACACATATTGAAGACTTTGATATTAAAACAAAAGGTGCCAATATTCGATATGGTGAACCTTATAATGAAGCGGGCAGTAACGTTAATTTTGTTAAGAAAATTAATGATCAAATTTTTGCTGTAAGAACCTATGAACGTGGTGTTGAAGATGAAACTTTGTCATGCGGAACAGGTGTTACAGCTGTTGCTTTGGCAATGCATGCTCTGAATGAAACCGATAAAAACCTTATAACCTTAAAGGCTCAAGGAGGAGAATTGCAGGTATCCTTTGATGTAGAAAATGGTTCTTATAAGAACGTATGGCTTATTGGTCCAGCAATGTTTGTTTATAAAGGAGTTATATGATTACGTTAAAAGGCAAGACCATATATTTGCGGGCACTAGAGCCAGAAGACCTGGACTTTGTATATGAGATTGAAAATGACGAAGCCATTTGGGAAATAAGCAATACCCAAACACCCTATTCCAGATATTTGATAAAACAGTATTTAGAGCAGGCCCATAAAGATATTTTTGAGGTAAAACAATTGCGGCTTGTTATATGTAGTAATGATGATGTAGCTATAGGTTTGATTGATTTATTTGATTTTGATTATAAGAATAGAAGAGCTGGCGTAGGTATCTTGATCAAAGATATTAAGAACCGTTCCAAGGGGTATGGCAAAGAAGCTATTCAACAACTAATTAAATATAGTTTCTTGCATTTGGGGTTGCACCAATTATATTGTAATATTTCCGAAGAAAATGATGCCAGTATAAAACTGTTTGCCAACCAAGGTTTTAAGAAAGTCGGTTTAAAAAAAGACTGGAACTATGTTAATGGTTCTTTTAAAAATGAATATTTATATCAGCTTATAAAAAATTAAATGTACATTAAAAAAATACTTATTGTTATTGTATTTATAGGGTTGGCTGTGGCTGCATATTTTGCCAATTTTGTTTATAAGGCCATGTTAAAACCCAATACAGCCTTTAATAACGAGAAGGCCTATGTTTACATCCCCACAAATGCTAATTATGCTACTGTTAGAGACCAATTGGAACCCTTATTGGAAGATATCGAATCTTTTGATGATTTGGCAAAGCAAAAAAAGTATGTTTCCAATATTAAAGCAGGTCGCTTTGTTATTGAAAAGGGGATGAGCAATAATGATATTATAAATTCCATTAGAAGTAAGAACTTACCTTTACAATTATCCTTTAACAACCAAAACTCTTTAGAGAAGTTGGCGGGTAGAGTTAGTGCACAAATTGAAGCGGATAGCATATCATTATTGCGAGCCATGAAAGATTCTACTTTTTTGGCCGAAAATAATTTTAGTGAAGCTACAGCTTTAGGTATGTACTTGCCCAACAGTTATGAGTTTTTTTGGAATTCTTCGGCCGAGCTTTTTAGAGATAGAATGCTTAAAGAATACCATCGCTTTTGGAATGCCGATAGAAAATCTAAAGCGAAAGCAATAGGACTTTCACAAGACGAAGTTATGGCCCTGGCCTCGATAGTTTATGAAGAATCTAAACAGGTTTCAGAACAACCCAGGGTTGCAGGCGTCTATATGAACCGGATTAGAATTGGTATGCCGCTTCAAGCCGATCCAACATTAAAGTTTGCTGCTTATAAATTGCCCAAATACAAAAACACTATTATTAAGCGTGTATTGAATGTGCATAAGGATATAGATTCTCCATACAATACTTATAAGCATTTAGGTTTACCACCAGGGCTTATAGCTATGCCCGAGATATCTGCTATAGATGCCGTACTAAATTATGAAAAGCACAAATATTTGTATTTTGTTGCCGATGCACAGCGTTTGGGATACCATAAATTCTCTAAAACACTCGCTCAGCATAATATTAATGCTAGAGCATATCAGCGGTATTTGTCATCTCAAGGTATTAATAGGTAGTGAGGTTTACTGCAATAACATACCTGTTATTTTTTGTGTTATTGCCATTTTTTTCCTTTTCACAATCCCAACGCAATGTTTTTTTAGAACCTAGTGATACGCTTCATGTGTCTAGGCGAAATGCGGTTGTAATTTCAGAAGTATCATTTGCTGGGTTAACCCTGCTTGGGTTGAACCAACTTTGGTATTCAGATTATCCACGTTCAAAGTTTCATACGGTGAATGATAATAACGAATGGCTGCAAATGGATAAAATAGGTCATGTATTTACATCTTACCAATTGGGAAAGCATGGTGTACAACTTTTAAATTGGAGTGGCGTAAGCAGAAATGAGCAATTGATATATGGTGCTACATTAGGGTTTGGGTTTTTAAGTGCAGTAGAGATCTTAGATGGTTTTTCGCAAGAATGGGGTTTTTCTTGGGGGGATATTTTAGCAAATGCTACAGGAACAGGGTTGTATGTTGGACAAGAATTATTGTGGAAAGAACAACGCATTGCGCTTAAGTTTTCATTTCATCAAACTACATATGCCTCTCAAAACCCTGATAAATTGGGTAAACACTTTTTGGAACAGATTTTGAAAGACTATAACGGACAAACTTATTGGTTAAGTGCCAATTTGCATGCCTTTTTTAAGGAAAGCAAGCTGCCCAAATGGTTAAATATTGCAGTAGGATATGGCGCTCAGGGGATGCTTTCTGGAATTAAAGATGTTGACAATCAGTTGTTAACAAATAAAAGTAGGTATAGGCAGTTCTATTTAAGTTTCGATGTAAATTTGAATCGCATTAAAACAAACTCTAATTTATTGAAGGTGGTTTTTGATGTTTTTAACATGATAAAAGTACCTTTTCCTACATTGGAATTTAATAATAAAGGGTGTGCATTTCATCTATTCTACTACTGAAAAAAGTAGATAAACGAGTAATTTTGATATAATAATAAAAATATCTAATTTTGCACGCTCAAATTTTCAAGCATTTTTACGCAGTAATTGTGCTGAAGAAATTTAGAATTATGAGAAAAAATATTGCAACTTACTTAGCATTATCTTTTACAATATGTATTCTATTGTATGTGTCGTTCTCATCAAATGAAACGATAGATTTGGGTAAGTATTCAACAGAAGGCTTAGAGTTACACTATACTGTTAGCCAAGACGCCAACATCACTAATGATGTTTTAGCGTCTAATGATGTGAACAAAACATTTTCTCCTTATTTAGGAAAATCTTTTGTAGGTTTTAAAGAAGCGTTAGCTTTTAAAGAGTCTGGGGGTGATTATTTTACGGTTAATACATTAGGGTATTTGGGGAAATACCAATTTGGAAAAGAAACGTTAAAGATGATCGGGATTAAAAATCCGCAGCAATTTTTAAATAATCCTGTATTGCAAGAGCGTGCATTTATTGCAAATGCCGAGCGTAACAAATGGATTTTACGTAGAGACATTAAGAATTTTGTTGGAAAGCGTATAAATGGCATATTGGTTACAGAGTCTGGTATTTTAGCAGCTGCGCACTTAGCAGGTCCCGGTAGCGTGAAGAAATACTTAAGAAGTTACGGGTTAGATAATTTTGAGGACAGTTATGGTACTAGTATCGAGTATTACATGAAACGATTTTCTGGTTATGATACGTCCTTTGTTAAAGCAAACAGAAAAGCAAAAGCTATTTAAGGATTAGCTTTTATGAATAATGAATATCGTAGGTCTTTTATGAAGGTCTACGATATTTTTTTTCCATGTACTTGCAGATTGTGTTTTTATAAACTCAGTAGGTAAGGTAAGGTCGCAGGCCACACATACTGCAGTATTTTTATCTAAAATGTTCGATAAATCTTCAAGCATTTTATTGTTTCGGTAAGGGGTTTCAATAAAAATTTGCGATTGGTTGTGCTCAAATGATAACCGTTCTAAGCGCTTAATTTCGGCTTTACGTTCCCCTTTGTCTATAGGTAAATAGCCATTAAAGGCAAACCGTTGTCCGTTCATGCCAGAGCTCATCATAGCCATTAGTATGGAGGACGGTCCTACTAAAGGCACTACTTTTATGTTTTTTTGGTGCGCTAGGTTTACTATGTCTGCTCCTGGATCAGCTACACCGGGGCACCCCGCTTCAGATAAAAGCCCCACATCAATGCCGTTAAGGCAGGGTTCTAAAAAACTGGGTAATTCACTGCTATCTGTAAACTTGTTCAGGTGAAACATGTTTAAATTGGGCTGTGGTTTATGGGGTGCTATCTTTTTTATAAAACGCCGTGCTGTTTTGTCATTTTCAACTATGTAGGTGTTAATCTTGTCTATGGTACTTTTTACAGTAGCGGGCAACACTTCCAGGGGATCGTTATCCCCCAAAGTGGTTGGTATTAAGTACAATATGCCTTTACCTGCAACCATGATTTAAGTTAATCTGTTGGCAATTACAGTACAGGCTTCATCTAGCATCTTATAAACATTTTCAAATCCTTGGTCTCCACCATAATAAGGATCTGGAACCTCAAAGTTTTTATTGGGATGAATTTCGTTTAGAATAAGCTTTACTTTAGCTTTATCGTTATCAGTTCTGGCTAAAGCGGTAACGTTGTGGTAATTTGATTCATCCATAACATAAATATAATCAAACCTATCAAAATCTGCTTGGGTAAATTGGCGGCCTTTTAAGTTTGAAATGTTTAAACCGTGCTTTCTTGCTACAGCAACAGATCTGCTATCTGGAGCACTACCGGTATGGTAGTTTGCAGTACCGGCAGAGTCCACTTTAAAATTGTTTGTTGGAAGTTTGGATTTTAATATGCCTTCTGCTAATGGCGAACGACATATATTGCCCAAACATACCATTAGAATTCTAGTCATTATAAAATTATTTTATACCGAAAGTTTTTTGGTAATATCCTCAACATATTTCCTGAACTGTTTGTCTGTTGAGGTTAAATTATCAACAGTTTTGCAGGCATGCAATACGGTGGCATGGTCACGTTTACCTATTTGCGAACCAATGCTGGCCAAGGATGCTTTTGTGAATTTTTTGGCAAAGAACATAGCCAATTGCCTAGCTTGCACAATATGGCGTTTTCTGGTTTTGGATTGTAGGGTATCGATATCCATTTGGAAATAATCGGACACTACTTTTTGTATATAATCTATAGATACTTCGCGTTTGGTGTTTTTTACAAACTTCTCAACAATAATTCTGGCAAGGTCTAATGTAATCTCTTTTTTGTTGAAGGACGATTGCGCTATTAATGAAATGATGGCGCCCTCTAGCTCCCTTACGTTTGATTTGATGTTTTTAGCAACATATTCAATAATATCTTCAGGCATTTCAACACCGTCTCTGTACAATTTGTTTTTTAGTATAGAAACTCTGGTTTCAAAATCTGGTGTTTGCAATTCGGCAGATAGCCCCCATTTAAAACGGGATAGTAGGCGTTGTTCTATATCTTGCATATCAACAGGTGCTTTATCACTTGTTAATATTACCTGCTTTCCGTTTTGGTGTAAATGGTTGAATATGTGAAAGAAAACGTCTTGTGTTCCAGTCTTACCAGAAAGGAATTGCACGTCGTCTATAATAAGGACGTCAATAATTTGGTAAAAATGAATAAAATCATTTCGGTTGTTCTTCTTAACGGAATCTATGTATTGTTGTGTAAATTTTTCAGCTGATATGTATAGTACTGTTTTTTCTGGATATTTATCCTTGATATCTACACCAATGGCATGTGCTAAATGTGTTTTTCCAAGGCCAACCCCTCCAAAAACAAGCAAAGGATTAAAGGACGTTCCTCCAGGTTTGGCTGCAACGGCTAATCCAGCACTTCTGGCCAAGCGGTTAGAATCGCCTTCCAAAAAGTTTTCAAAACTGTAATTGGGATTAAGTTGCGATTCAATCTTAACATTTCTAATGCCTGGAATAACAAAAGGGTTTCGTAATTCAGGACTTTTATTGTTAAGAGGGATGTCTACTTCTTGTGATTTTACGGCAGTTCTATTAGAACTGGGTATTTTTTCTGTAAAAGGTTGTCTGTTACCATAGGTGTTTTCCATTTTAATAATGTAAACAAGTTTGGCTTTTTCGCCCAACTCCTTGGTTAAAGATACTTTTAGAATTTTAACATAATGTTCTTCAAGCCATTCATAGAAAAATTTACTGGGAACCTGTATACTTAAGGCGTTATCAGTGAGTTTTACTGCGATAATTGGTTCGAACCAAGTTTTATAAGCTTGCGGTTGGATGTTATCCTTTATGAATTCAAGACAGTTATTCCATACCGATTGCGCAGTTTTACTCAT